>NZ_LR723002.1:0-26307 GCF_902500275.1 Brevibacterium sp. Marseille-P9724
ACACCAAGCGACTTCACGAAGCATTGGACTACGCCACCCCACAAGAACTAGAAACCGAGTACTATCTCACCCAGCCCATCAACACAGGGGCGTAATAGAAGCGGAACTAAACCCAGGACGCTTCACATCCTGCGGAAGCTCACGACCCCACACCCGCTCACCAGACGCGTTCAAAGCACACGCAAAATGGTGCGTCTTTCCCACGTCAAGACCAAACCAAACCGCATACCCAACATCCATGACAGTCCCCCTTGACCATCGAAGAAACGGCCGCGGGAATAGTCACGACACCCGATGCTGGCACCCACGTTACGACGAGACCTCAACAGAGTTGGGCCAAGCCCCTATCAGCAGTCAACGCGCGCCCTGGACTCCTGGCGACAACACCCCCCCCGGATCATCAATGACAGGGAAAGAAAGCCATACCAGGACCAGCGACCAGATCCCTTTCAGGACCTACAAAAAATATAGGGGCACCCCTGTCCATCCGCCTAATGGCTAGAGGGCCTTGCGGAAGTTGTCCTCGCTCAGTTAGGACGCTGCAAGTTTACCTGCGATTACTTCTTGTCTACTTTTGGCCAGAAAGCCGTCTTAGCTTATCGCCGATCGGCCAGAAGTTTCCTCTCCTCATAGACAGCAACCGTGACCGACGATCAACTGGGTTCAAAGCGCAAATCCTACTGATCAGGAGAACAGTTCATGTCTAAATTACGGCTAGCCATTCTGGCTGGGCTGACGAGTCTCAGTTTGACCGTCGCGGCCACCCCTGTCATCGCGGACAAGGGCGATGCCCCGGTCGCAACAGAAGAAAGACAGATCAAACCGGTTGTGACTCCTCGCCTCGATTGGCAGACATGCGGAGAAGCGGAATGTGCAAAAGTTCACGTACCTCTCGACTATGCGAAGCCGAAAGGCAAAAAGATCTACATCGCTGTGAAGAAGATCCCTGCAACGGGGACCTCAGGGAAGACCGGCACACTTTTTGTGAATCCAGGTGGTCCAGGTGCATCTGGTAAAGACTGGGTATCGGACCGGCTCGATCTGTTTCCCACTGAAGTCAGGAAGAACTTCGACATCGTCGGATTTGATCCACGGGGGACGAACGCAAGTACGCGGCTGAAGTGTTTCAACTCGTCGAAGAAGAAAGCGAGCGTGTACGAACGCCTCACCAACGGGTTCCCCGTATCCTCCGATGAGGAAAAGGACTACATTGGCGCAGCCGGCGAACTTTCGAAAGCATGCGCTGACGAACCGTTGGCACAACACATGTCCACCACGGACGTTGCCCTGGACATGGACATGTTGAGGCGAGCAGTCGGCGACACGAAACTGACGTACCTTGGGTTTTCCTACGGAACCTACCTCGGACAGGTCTATGCGGCAGTGTTTCCCAACAAAGTGCGGGCAATGGTATTAGACGGTGTCATTGACGCTGAGGCATGGCGAGGCAACCGACGTAATGCAATATTTCCGATGCCGATGCGAATGGGCAACGCTCAAGGTGCGTCTGAGGCTCTAACCGAGCTCCTGGACCGTTGTAGTGACGCAGGAGAGTCCTGCCCTCTCGAAGATCCGGACAACGATCTGGAGAATGTAATGGAGTACCTACGCAAACATCCTCTGAAGATCACAGAGGATGGTGAAACCTACGAGGCAACATACTCGAATGTGGTCGATGAAATTCTCTACTCGCTGTACTCCCCAGATGCAGAGGCCGCGATTGATGTGATTGCGGGTACGAAACAATTGATCGACGAATCCGTTAACGCGCAGGTGCAACGCGACTCGTCTCAAGGTGAGGAGTCACCATTCAGCAAGCCAAAGAAGCAGGAAATCAACGATCTGGAACTCAATGCTGCAGTCGTCTGCAGCGACAGTCACCACCCTGACAGCGGAAGTCGCTGGACTCAGCTGGCAAACCGGGCAGACAAAGAAGCACCGTACTTTGGGCGACAGGCTCTTTGGTCATCCATTGCCTGCGCCGAATGGACCGCGAACGACGACGATGCTTTTGCAGGATCGTTTTCGGTGGACTCCCCAGCCCTCATCGTTGGTGCACGATGGGATCCCGCAACCTCATATGCAGCTGCCAAGAGAGTCAACAATCGACTTCCACACAGCACCTTGCTGACGAGCAACAACTGGGGCCACACCTCGTACGGTGTATCGCAATGTGCCGATGATGCGATCAACGACTATCTGATCACTGGCGAACAACCGGCCGCGGATATTACCTGTTCTGACGGAGTTCAGCCATACACCGACTGATGATCGTCGTTTCCCATCAACCCAGGTGATGTTTCTGGCCACCCTGCAGAGTGCTCATCGCTTCAGCATTGACGCGAGAAGCATACGCCAGGGTGGTCAGACACATCGATGTTGCCAGTTACCACAACGTTTCCAGACGCAGAAAACCGTCGAGGAGATCGTCACCCACAGCTTTGCCGGCGGTCGTCAGTCTGCGTATTTGGTTGAGCCTGCGGTGGCATTCGGGGCCGACAACTGGTCTTCTGATGAAGGATCTGGCGCCAGATACCCTCAGATCGACGAGAGGAACCACCAGAGGGGCAGCAACGGATACTGGACTCGGAGGAAGCAGATAGCATGAAGATCCGGGGAAAACCCAGGGAGGAATCGCAAGACTAGAAGGATCGGGAATGAACAACCAACAAGCCCGAACGACCTGGACGATTCGTGCAGACGGGACCGCACGAAGCTTTTGGACACACTTCCTTCCTCGCTGGGCATCACGTCTGCTGTTAGCTGCGTCAAGTACCGGGTTCGGGGTGCTCATCCGGACTCCAAACTCAGATATACCCATCCCGGTGAAGGCCGTGCTTATTGTTCTATCTATTGTGGTCTTCGTCGTTGCGTTGGCCTACGAAATCATGTCGACGAAAGTCAGAGACAAAGAGAAGGACGGGCTTCAGGATCGCTTGGAGGAGTCCAAGGTCGAGGGGGCACGGCAGTTTGCGACACGTGTGAATGGTCTGCTGACGGAACAGATTGAGGT
This sequence comes from Brevibacterium sp. Marseille-P9724, assembly GCF_902500275.1. Lineage (NCBI taxonomy): Bacteria > Bacillati > Actinomycetota > Actinomycetes > Micrococcales > Brevibacteriaceae > Brevibacterium > Brevibacterium sp. Marseille-P9724. The sequence continues at coordinate 3,014 of NZ_LR723002.1, forward strand.
CAGCGACGGTGGTTGGACCCGGAACGAAGCCGCCGCGTACATTCGGACAGTTGTCAAAACCACGAGCGACATGATCGGTGTCGAAAAATGCCGAGCTTGCCTATTTGAATACAACACGATCAACGACGACAAGCAAGAGGGCGAGGACCCTGAACTACGACCGCTCGACGTGGGATACGCGCTCAACACGACCACTCGCACCTTCAGAAGCGACACTGAATACGGTAAAGCGGCAATTGCACTGACGCAGAATCAGGGTGCGGTCCTGGTCGAGGATGTGAAAGATTCGCCCGACTTTGCGGTCGACCCAGATATCAAAGGATACGAGACGTTCGTCGCCGTCAGCGTCCACTGGCGAGGTAGTGAACTCGGCATGCTCACCGTCGATGCGCCAGCATCTGGTCAATTGACAGATCACCACAAAGAAATCACGATGCTTCTGGCGCGGTGGGTCGCTGTAGGTCTCTACCATCGAGAGAAATCCACTATTGGACAAGAGCAGCAAGCGCGACTGATCGAGACCTCTTGGGAATCAGAACCAGGGTTTGTTCCTGAGAATGGTGAGAGTTCACAACAACCCCAGCCTGAAGGGGATAGCAAGCCGCCGTGGGCATAACATTGTTCGTCGAGTCTCGTGTCACCGACACACGGTACAGTGTTACAACCAGACTACGGTGGCACACCGATAGACTGATACCCAAGTGTCCCAGTCGAACGTCAGATCAGCGAGGGAGACGAGAATGCGGTACACGGTAGACGATGTAGCTGCCTACATCGTTTCGAAAGCTGGGAGCATCTCGACAGTAAAGTTGCAAAAGTTGCTTTACTACTCGCATGGCTGGAGTTTTGCGCTCACCAACAAGCCACTCTTCCCCGATGAGATACAAGCGTGGAAGTTTGGCCCAGTCGTCGTGAGCGTTTACGCCAATCACCGCAAAGCTCGCACTGTCGATTCCTGGAACTGGGGCGACCCCGGAAAGGTGCCAGAGACACAAAAACGAGTGATTGACGCAGTCTGGGAAACTTACGGCGGACTTTCCCCATTCAAGCTTGTGGATATGACTCACCAAGAGACTCCGTACAAGGTCGCTTGGGCCAAGAATCCTCCTGGCCAGTTGGCTGGTGTTCAGATCACTGACGAGGAGATCTCCAAGTTTTTCAAAGGTATGCGCAAAAAGCCGCAGAATACACTCCCGTAAGCAGCTAGTCAATTTAGTTGTTTGCTAGTTCTATTTGACACGGGTCTGCGCTAAATAGGCAGGACAGAGACTAACATAGTCGCGTACTCTCCTCCACGCTTGAGGCAGGTCGAAGTGCCGTGATTCCTGAGCAAGATTGAGCAGAAGATGGCAAGCAAGCTCCGCCCGCGAACCGTCACCGAGCGGATTCAGGCTCTTCGCGTTGAACCGATCGGGGGCGATGGAGTCGAACGCTCGTCCACGCGATCAGCCGAGACCTACGTCAACTAAGTGAGACAGGAACAACGGTCGGAAACATTTCAGAGGAAAGGCGACCGCTGATATGACCTGGAGGAGCCCTACCCATGTGCCGAAAATGGGTGGACGGAATAGGACGCGAGACTACTTGATGCGCCGCGGTCAAACGTTGTACTTGCGGACATACCGCTGGACAGGCCGCCAGAAACAACTACGAGGTCACCGAGGGGTGCCCGTTAGCTTCCTGGCAGGACCTGTCCTCTCCAGGGAACGGCGCCCGTCAGATCACTGCTGATCGAGCGCATGATCGACCCAGTCAATAAGGATATTGGGGTTGAGTTCGGTTCCCCACCGGTCGTGTGTGCCGTCTGGGTCGAACCACAAAGTTGCATCGCTGCCCATTTCACGCACACGCATCAACCAGGCCAGCCCGAGGCGAGGATCGACTCGCACGTCCCGACCCGCGACGATGACCAGAGTTGGTGGGGTTGAGGATCTGAGTTTGCGCAAGGGAGAGAGCCGATGCAAAACAGCGAAGTCGCGGGAATCATTGACCGGGTCACCCCATTCGTCGAGATCGGCCTGCCCGGTCAGAGATGAGAGGCGAAGTAACGCATGGAGCGGGTCAACGTAACCATTGACGATGACTCCAGCATCGATCAGACCGGGGGCTTCTGTGAGCAGCGATGCGACCAAGAACCCGCCAGCCGATGCACCGATGACGCAGAGGTGAGTAGCTGTGACTGATCCGTTTCCTGAGCGCAACCATTGTGCTGCCGTGACGGTGTCGATCAGTGAGTTTTCGCGCATATGACGGGCTCCAGCTTGGTGGCGTTCAGGATCACCGCCTCCTCGTACATTGGCAGTGGCGACTGCATAACCACGGTCGAGCCAATATCGGAGTTCTGGATCAGTGTCGAGTTCAAGATCGAGCCCGTAGGCACCGTAGACCATAAAGACAACGGGCCCCTGGAACTGGGGACCACCTCGCCAGCGCATGTCAATTGTGCATTCGTATCCGTCAGGAGAAGTGAAACGGTCACGGGCAGCTCGTGTCCCAGCGCGGAGTTCAGCCAGGGGGTTGAGGACGTGACCGGTCGAGTCGAGGTACCAACTCATCGGTGGTGTCCCAGTTGACATTTCGACCGCCGTGAATCCGACGGCTGTGGCACAGGTGTTGAGGCTCAGATCGAACCGCCCCTCCGTCTTCAATAAGGGGCCCGTCGGCAATGCAGAGAACCCGGCCAGGGTGATGAGGTGCAGGTGCTCAGCTTCGCTCTTGGGGGAGCTGAGACTGACGCGCACAAGGACCCGATCCGAGCCAGCTGCGAGTTGGCGAACTTCTCCTTGGCCGTTGGCTACCCTCCACCCGTGATGGATGCGGTTGTGTCCGATTTCGTAGGCATCAATGTGCCAATGATGGCGGTTGTTCGTGGCATGGATGAGCACGGGTTCGTCGTTGAGATACCCCACGTCGAAGAGATCGGGGTCGTGGACGAACCCCGGGATAGACAGGAGGTGGGGATCCGGGCGGTCAGTATCGGCAATCTTCCATTGGCGAGTGCTCCGAACACCGTGTCCGACTTTCACGAATCGGCGGACGGAGCAAGGTAGCACTTTTACTCCTCCTGCGGGGCCCTCGACAAGTGTGATCGCCTGCCAGTCGTTCGAGGCTGCGTTGATCGGCATTACGCGGGCTCGGGCTTTGTCGGCTGTTTCGGGATGAGGTTCGACGTAGACAACTTTGGGTACTGTACCTTCGCACAGGTGGGCGTCTGGGTAGGTTCCAATCAGCACCAGCGTTGGCTCAGGTTCATCCCCGGTATAGACCGTGACTGCGAATCGCTCGCTATGGGGCTGTCTGTATACGCGAAGCCAGTGGCCAATTGAGGCATCAACGTCGAGGTTATGCGCAGACCAACCGGCCAATTCTGCGATCGTCGAGTCCGGGAAGGCCAATGGTTTGCTCTCGCCGGTGAGGGTGACAGGATCGTCAACCCATTTCCCAATGAGCTGACCGCTGTCATCAACGTTGATCCACAACCATCCCTTTCTCAAGGGAACGACTTCGGTTTCGTCGATGTCCAGGTTGGCGAGCTCGTGGCAGCTAGGTTCGAGTGTGTCGATTCTTTGACCGTGTACCTGCAGCAGTGACATGAGTTCGCCGTCCTCGACGGCGAGGTAGTCCTCGACGGTTAGAGCGGGGTGTCCGGTAATTGTTTGCATTCGCTGTCTGTCCTTTCCCTGTATCAATGCGCAGTGAGAGATCGGAACAGAGAAGAACGTTCGCTGACTTCAGTTGGCGGTCCACACTCGACCAGTCGACCTTGGTCAAGGACGAGGACAAGGTCAGCGATGTCCATCCCAAAGTGGCCATGCCCGGCCGCGAAGGTGGTGATGCCTCCCATGGTGGTGCGAATGAGGTCCATGACCTGTTCTCGGTTGAGCACATCGAGTCCGGAAGTGATTTCATCCAATAGCAGCATTCGGGGCCGTCCGATGAGTGTGCGTGCAATGGCTAGGCGTTGACGTTCGCCGCCAGAAAACGCGTACGCGGACTCTCCAACTGGGGCGTCCAGACCCCCATCGCGAGCGTAAATCGTGTCGGCGAGTCCGACCTGACGAATGATGTCCCAGCATTCGTCGTCATCGATGTCTCGCCCGAGAAGGAGGTTGTCTCGGACGGTGCCGCTGAAGAGCGGGCATGACTGTTCGATATACCCGACCTGACGCCGATACACGTCATCATCGTGAGCTGCGAGGGGGACTCTGTCGACAAGGATTGTCCCTTCGGTGGGGACGACAAATTTCTCCAACAGGGACAGCGTCGTTGATTTTCCGGAGCCAGAGGATCCAGTCACGGCGACCCACGATCCAGAGGGAACTGTGAAACTGACATCCGTCAATGCGTTCTCGCGTCCGCCTTGTCCGCGAGGGTAGGAGACTGACACGTTGCGGAACTCCACATCGCCGGCAAGGTGGGGTTCGACGGGCATGTCATTGCCGGAGTCGGTGCGCGGGACGGTGAAGCCAGGTGTCGCTGGATGATTGATGACTGATCTGAGGTTGATGATTCTTTGCAATGCTCCGAGAGACTCTGCCATTTCCATGACCGTGTCTGTGCTGCCGAGAATCGGGCTGATGATCAGCATCGTGTACATGAAGAAGGCAACGAGTTCTTCGGTGGAAATTTGTCCGGTCTGGATTCGCACGACAGCGAATCCGACGATGAGTGCCAGTGTTGCTTGGATGCAGATTGTGATCAGGGGGCCCATGAGGGCTTGAGCCTTGTCTGACTTGTTTGCTGCGTTGAGGAGTCGTAGGCTGCAGCGCTTCAGCCGGCGTGCTGCGAATGCGTCGGCGACGAAAGCTCGGAGAGTCAGCACGGAGTCGAGAGCTCTCGTCGCCTCTGCCACGTATTCGCCTTGGGCTTCTTGCCGGTCGAAAGAGATTGTGGTGAGTCGACTGGAGATGGTGATGATGACTGCCAAGCATGCGACCGTGAGGACAAGAGCCGCCACGGTGAGGATCGGGTCCAGGATCGTCATCTGGACCAGTGCCCCGACGATTAGCACAATGCCACCTAGTGCCTGTACTGGTCCCCGGCTGAATACCTCATTGAGATGTTCAGCGTCGATGCTGCACCGTGCCACAAGGTCAGCTGTCGGATGTTCGACGAGTTTGTCAGCGGGCACGCGCATGGCAATCGTCGCTGATTCGTCGCGAAAGGCTCTGACCGCACGATTGCCTGCCTTAGCGCTGAGTAAATTGACAGCGGCCGTGATGCCGGAAGCGAGAACGGCCAGACCGGCAAGGCCCGCTCCGAAAGGAACGGCTGCCATGAGGTCCTCGGTACGGAGAACTCCGACGATTTTCCCTGCCAGCAGAGGTTGTCCAAGAGACACGAGAGATGCGACCACGGTGCCGATAAAGATGATGACGAGAGTTCTCGGTTCTAGTCTGAGGACACGCAGAAGTCGGATCAGTGGATGTTTGGGCGGACTCGCGAGGAACTCGGCGACAAGCGTGTGGGCACGTTGATCCCTCACTGAAGGCACGTTGAGTGCTTCTTGTTCGTGGACGTCAGAGTGCGAGTTGATCGACGACATGGTCGCTCCCTGCTTTTCGGTGCGGCTGGCCAATGCTGGGCCGGGGCATATAATGGTTGGACGGGTCCTGGCGGGTATGCGTCGGCAGGAACATCCGTGTTATTCATTGATTGACGAACTCGCGACCGGCGGCAAAATGGGATTGCAACCGGTCGCGAGTTCAATGTCGGTTCTTTGACGTGTCGAGGTCGGATAGGCGCTGACCTCAACTGCGACGTCACTTCACGAAGCACGCGAAGTAGCTCTTCTTGCTCTTGTGGCACACTGCGATGCTCACTTTGGATTTCTTCGTGTCGGCTGGGGCTTCTGCCGCCGCTCCCTGGAGTTTCAGCACGTTGGACAATTTGTTCACCTACTTTCAGAAAGTCGGTGGCTCGATCGGTGATGTCAGCAGAAGACGCGGCTCTTCTTGCTCGGCTTGCCGGCGCAGAATACCCAGCTCTTCTTCGAGACCTTGGTTTCGCCGGGAACCTCTGTGGTGCCCTGCAGCTTCAGTACGTTTGCCATCGTTGTCACCTCCTTGGTGATAAGTTGCTGTTTGTATGAGTCGATTGCAAGGGTCATTTGACCCAGCAGATAGCCACGGAGACCTTCGAGGTTCCGCACCACCTGACGCTGATCTGAGACCGCTTCTTCGCTGCCTCGGGAGTCTCGACGGAATCGAGTCCCTGCAGGTTGAGGATGTTCGACATTTTTGTCACCTCCTTTCTGACTTTGAGAATTGATTGCTGAGGGCTCGTGCCGTTAGGCGACGAGCGTGCGACTCGCTTCGGCCGTGGGGTCGAATGGATCCGAGTCGGGTTCTGGGGGCTGCGGAATGGGTTGCAGCGCAAAGTAATCGCATGTACGTCGGCTGATGGGAAGCGTTAGGAACGGTTGGGCGGACCGGTATGCGTGGAGTGCCAGGGCAATACCTGCCGCACCGGTTCCGAGGTCGGCGCTGAGGCGGATTAGTCCGTCCCCAATGGTGACGACGTGTTCCTGATGCACGAGAAGACTGTTGAGTAAGAGGTCGACTTGTCGACTGGTGGCTGTGGCCTGGTCGCCGATTGATGCCGCCAAGGCTGTGACGAGGCCGGCACGGCCATGGTCATATCCGGGGTAGATGTAGAAGTCGCCGGAGCAGGCTGCGATCATGCCGCCACGTTCGTCTGGCGTGAGTATCGTGTTACCGGAAACCCGTTCTAGGGCGGAGGCGACGAGCAATAGGCCGGCTGTGCCCCATTCGACGTAGGGCAGGGTTCGTTTGTTTGCTTCGTCGAGGACAGTCGTTTCGCCTGACTCGGCTGTCACGCAGGCTTCAACATCGGCGCGCAAATGTTCGTGAGCTCGACGTAACGGTTCGGGGTTTGCCGTGATGGAATGGACGACGAGGTCTGTCAGAGCAAGTCCCGTCAAACCCCAGTAGAGTCCACGGCGACGGCATAGTGATGTCCATGCGGAGCTGTTCGGTGTGACCGTGTGGTGCAGGCGTTCATATGCTTGCAGGGCAGCGTCGGTCAGTTGTCTATCCTCGGCCGCATGTGCGACTTCAAGTGCCACGAGAATGGTGCCTGCTTGCCCTCCGGCCAAATCGAGTCGCCGTCGTGCGAGCGACCAATTGAGTGCTTTGCGTGCGGCAACGACGCTCTGGTCCGTTTCGCCGAGCTCGCTGAGTGCCAACGCAATGCCAGCCAAACCGGTGAGGAGTCCGGGATTGTCGTGTGCTGGCCACTGGCGTGCGACGGTAGTTAGGGCGGTGATGTCACTGTTGACTGGAGATCTGCCGATCCGGTGTTGAGCAAGCATGACGCCAGCTCGTCCGGTGGTCAATGTTTCGTGGGAGTGGGGGCTTGTTTCGATGATGTCGCCGGGGAACGCACCGTGATGAGCGTATTGCCTGGACCAGTCAATGCCTGACAGCAACCCGGCGATTGCTGTGTCGACGTTGAGCCCTGGGGGTGGTATGTCGACGGTGAAGTCGCTGGCCAAGACGGGGCGTGCCGTTTTCGGGTACTGGTTTTCAACCCATGTTAATTGGTTTGCTGCACTGTCCCCATAGGTGTTCTGTATTTCCTGGTGGCATCGATCCCAGAACGACGGGGATACGGCTTCAATCTCGAAATCTGCGCAGTAGAGGAGCATGATGATCCGGGCGACTGCGAACCAGTCGGCTTGTTCCGCGTTGAGAGTCTCGTCGGCACAGTATTCGAATACTCGAAAACCGATTTCTCGTTCAGCGTCGAGTCTGGTGGCGTCTTCCAAGTCGAGGACAGTGACTGTGCCGTCTTCAGCGACGAGTACATTGCCAGGGTGGAGATCCCCGAGTGCCCAACCTTTTTGGTGGATGGCCGAAACGGACCTGATGAGCTGATCGACGATGGCGACGGTTTCGAGCGCGTACTGTTCAGGATCGGATTCCTGGAGGTCAGTTCGGCTGACCATCCAGGAGGTAAGTGTGGTGCCTTCGGCGTAGTCGAGTTCGAGGAATCGGTGTTCCCACGCAGTGAACGAACTGCGGATCTGTTGGACTCCGGGGAGGCCGGTCAGGTCTTTGAGGACTTCTTCCTCGCGCAGTTGGCGTTGCAATGCGCATCTGTTGCGGCCGTCGAGGCCGGCATGGGGGCGTGCTTCACGCAGGACCCGGACTTCTCCGTTGGGAAGTTCGGCGCGGTAGACGCCTCCAGCGTTGCTGAAGTGCAACGGTTCGATAGTTGAGAAGTCGTCCAGTCGAGACTGACACGATTCTTGTGACGCTGCGTATGCTGCCTGAAGTGTTGCGGGGAGCTCGATACCGTTGGGGATGGTGAAGCTGGGGGTACGCAGGTCTGGGATGAGACCCATCGTGTGGGGGTCGATGATGGAGTCGATCGGCTGATCATCAACACCAGGTGTTTCCAGGCCGAGGATTGCTCCGTAGCGGACGAACACTGGAGCGTTGTCGGTGTAACGAAGGTCCGAGAGAATGTATGGACCGTCCTGACCGGCTAGTTCCGTGGACAGCGAGTCGAGCAGCTGTGCCAACTGGTCGTCGTTGTCGGGGTAGACGGTGATGAACTTGCCTGCCGAACCTCGGTCACTTTGTTTGGATGACGATTCGGTGAGTTCAGCGATCGTGGGGAGGAACTTAAACGCGGCTCCTGCATGCAGGCAGATCTCAGTGGTACGAGCCAGGGTCTGTTCTGCACATTCGGGAGTGGCTGATACGTGGATTTTCCATCCCTGCACTCGCGGCTGCCAGTCTCGGGGAGTCCAACCTTCCCAACCGGCCCAGGACTGCACGAGCCACCCTGCGGGGAGTTCGTGTGTCTGTACGCGCTGAGCAGGTTCGTTGCCCATGGTGGCGGGGTTCTGCGGTTCACCATAGAAAGGTGAAGCTTTCGTCGCCCCCATGTAGTACTCGGCGCGTACTGGCATCGCTTCCTCCTGGGCAGTTCACCGAATTGTTCTATCCTGCGAGAAATCTGCAACTGCAACTAAAGTTGTTGTTGCTTGGTATGTATTCATTTCAATCGACGGGAACTACATTCACAAGGGATTTCAGATGGAGTTGGCGGAACGTTTGGAAGGTACGGCTAATAGTTAGTAAAGGGGCCCGGCACAGTGAACTGCTCCCCATTAGTTGGACTGAGAAATCAGTTACCGACTAGTGGGGAGTAGTTTTCGTTGAGAGCACGAAGTTCGCTGAGTGAGCATCAGCGCGAGCAGTTGGTTGGACTGTTTGAGCAAGGCATGGGCTATCACGCCGCTGCGAATGCTCTTGGTGTCTCCAAGTACGCCGTCCGTAAGTTCTGTCGTCGGTTTAAGCTGCATGGCAGGCTATGTCTTGTGGAGAAACCGACTAAGCAGCAGTATTCGTTCGAAATCAAGAAGGAAGTTGCCGAGCGCCACCGTGCTGGTGAGACAGCGATGGATCTTGCGCGCGAATTTGGCCTGTCATCAGAGCAGCTAGTCAGAGGGTGGTCGTGGAAATGGCGTCAAGGTGGCGATGAGGCACTAAAACCGAAGCCGAAGGGCAGACTCAAAGGCTCGGTCGCGCCGAAGCCGCTCTCGGAGGAAGAGAAGCTGCGACGCAGATCGGAGGGTGTCAGGAAGTTTGTGTGTGAGGCTTTGATCTGAAGGAGTTTCACCGATAATGACTACGGTGTCACCGAAGAAAGGCCATGACCCGGCGAGGGTCAACGAGATCAGCGAGAAGCTGATGGAGAATCCTGAGCTGGCCAGCCTGATAAGCGAGCTGTCGACCTCTACTGACGATGCAAGTGACCTGGTCAAAGGCCTGTTGCAGGCCTCGATCAATGCTGGTCTGCAGGCGGAAATGGATGCGCATTTGGGCTACGGACATTCCGACCGTAAAACCAAAGCCCAGGTTGAACCCGCGCACGGCGGCAATCACCGCAACGGGTCGCACACCAAGACCGTCAATTCTGGCTATGGCGCAGTGGAAGTGACCGTGCCCAGGGATCGTGCTGGCACGTTTACCCCGAAGATGGTGCCCAAGGGAGCACGCCGGCTGACAGAGCTCGACGACATGATCGTCTCGCTGTATGCCGGTGGGATGACGGTGCGCGATATTCAGCACCACCTTGCGACCACGCTTGGGGTGGATGTGAGCCCGGATACGATCAGCACGATTACCGATGCGGTGTTAGACGAGGTCATGATCTGGCAGAACCGCCAGCTCGACGAGTTTTACCCGGTGATCTTCCTCGACGCGCTCCGCGTCAAAATCCGTGACGGTCACCGCGTGGTCAACAAAGCCTGCTACATGGCTGTTGGCATCGACATCGACGGCATCAAGCACATCTTGGGATTGTGGATCGCTGAAAATGAAGGCGCCGCATTCTGGGCATCGGTGTGCGCGGATCTGGCCAACCGCGGTGTCCAAGACGTGTTCATCGTCTGTTGCGACGGGCTGAAAGGCCTGCCGGAAGCCGTGGAGGCAACCTGGCCGAATTCTATGGTGCAGACCTGCATCGTGCACCTGATTCGAGCTGCGAACCGGTGGGTGTCGTATCAGGATCGCAAAGGTGTCTCCCGTGTGCTACGTGAGGTCTACACCGCACCGAATGAGGACACCGCCCGTGCCAGCCTTGATGCTTTCGAGGCCAGTGAACTGGGCCGTAAATACCCGCAATCGGTCAAAGTCTGGCGCGACGCCTGGGACCGGTTCGTGCCGTTTTTACAGTTCCCGCCTGCGGCACGGCGAGTGCTCTACACCACGAATTCGATCGAATCGCTCAATGCTGAGCTGCGGAAAGCTACCCGTAACCGGGGGCAATTCCCGAACGATACTGCGGCGTTGAAAACGTTGTGGCTGATGATCTGCAACATCGAGGACAAGCGCGCTGCCCAGCGAGCGAGGAAAGCGAAGCGCGACATCGAATGCAACGGCTATATTGAAGGAGCGAAAGCCACCGGGTGGAAACAAGCCATCAACCAACTAGCCGTGGCTTACCCCGACCGATTCGCGGACTACTTGTAAACCAAGCCGCGCACACAAAGAATCGGACACCCTCAAAGTTAAACCAGTCCAACTTTCGGGGGCCAGTTCACATTCGATGTGGGGCTCAAGTGGTGATGAGGCTGGAATCCAGTGGGCATGGCAGTTCGGTTACCACTGCGATGCTTTGTCGGCTCGCGCGGGTTAGAGCCGGGACTGATCCGGCAAGCCAAGACGTGATTTCGGAGGGTGTCCGATGAGCCCACGGACAACATAGTGTTGTAGTGCGGAAGTTGCTCTCGAACCGAGTACCTACACGCATCTCCTTGTCCGTGCTAGATGTTCCGGACCACGAGAGCGTTGACAACTATTGGCAGTACCTTCAAAGGCGCAGTGCTGTCCAGGAGCATCGTGTTAGCTCCACTGAATCGGTACCGGAGTCCAGTTGGTCTGTGTGCGGCGGGAAAGTCGGGAGTGAAGCGGTGGTTGGACCAGGCCCGCGACGACCCCTCGATTCTGATTGATGCGCTCTTCGACGCTCCGGCCGAAAAGGCCATGAACGTGGACGTGACGGGTAGGTAGGTGTCGCAGTCAGTGGTGTCGCGTCTTGAGCCGAGATGAGAGCCTTGAAGGCTGAACGCAACGAGATTGAGGCTGAAACTGTGGGTTTGGCTGATTCGTTCCATCTTCGTCAGGAGTGAACGTCCGGGCTGGTAGTCGGCGTTACGACCCCGTCGCAGTTGCTCCTGGCGGTCGGTGCGTTCAGCGTGTTCCAGTTTGCAGGTCATTTGTCCGCGTTTGCCGAGTTTGCCCCTGTGGCGCGGTGGTCAGGGACATTGAGGCGAAAGCGTTCCCTTCGCGAGCAGGCAACAATCGGTTGAAGAACGCGTTGTTCCCCTCGGCCTGCGTGGCCTCAAATCGCAACGCTTTCCAAAAGGCCTATTGAGACAGAGAACGATATGAGGGCAAACTCCACATTGCTGCAGTGATGTGTCCGGCTCGTCGCCGGCACAACGTGCTGTTGGCGATGGTCCAAGCTGGGGCCCGCTACGAGGCGAAGACCCCAGCTGCTCCTTCACGACGAATGTAACGAGACGTCTGCAGCGTCTCGGCGTATCCCGGCGCCACCCGCCTCAGTCTTCGGGCTCGCTCACGTGGGCGCGCAAGACCACTTGAACGGCGGAGATGCCGAGCACATCGGCTGCCGTCATACTCAGGAGGGGGGCGCTTCAGATAAGAGCGAAGTCGTCGGGTCAGACTGAGACGGCGGAAGAGATCCGGTTGAGTTTGTGGCGGGCGAGGGCCAGGTTGGCCTTTTTCCTATCGAGCACGAGGTAGATGAAGAGCCCGTCGGTGTCGGTGGTGTTGAGCACGTTGATGAGGTGGTATTGGTTCTCGAGCGTGATCATAATGTCCTCGATGCGCTCGTTGATGCCAATATCGGTCATCGTGGCGAGCTTCGCGCGGATGACGTTCGAGTTGCCGGCGGCGGCGACGGTGAGGTCGAATCCGGGACTGCCGCCCGTTCCGAGCGCCATTCCGGAGGAGATGTCGACAATCGCGGCACCGCTGGCGCCGTCGATGGCGAGGAGATCGTTGATGGCTGATTCAATCTTCGACATGTGTGTTGTCTCTTCTTTCTTCTCTTCTGATTCTGCGGCCTGGGTGGCCTGCGTGATGAGGTGCGGCCCGGTGGGAGCCGGGCCGGCCTCGGTGTGCGGGAGGTTTCCGGGGAGGGAATCCGACGTTTCGCGGCGCGGGGGTGGAGCGAGGTCGGGATCGCTGCGCTTTTCGCCCATTGGAATGGCGATGTTCGCCTTCCTCCTGTGGGATGGGGTGCTGCGTGGCGGTGCGTTGGCGCGGATCCGGAGAGCCTCTGCCTCGGGGGCGACCGCCGAGGAGAGGGCGACTTCAGCTGGGTCGGGCTCGGTCATTGCGAAGGCGGGGCTGGCCTCGGCGAATTCGGGTGTGGTGAACGGTGCGTCAGGGATGATTGGCAACCGTGCGGTGTCGGCATCGTGTCCGGATGGGCGGTCCTGACCGTGGTCGAGAGCCTCGTCGGTCGGAACCGATGCGACGTCGTCGCCCCGTGCGGATCGCCAGAATCTTAAGTGCAAGCGGGTCCTTTCCGACACTTGTGGTGGTCTTAGTGATTGCCTTTGCCGACCAGTTCGCTGTCTCCGGCATCCGACCAGTCGTATCCGAGGGCGAGGACCATGATGCTGTCCTCGTTCAGGGACTCATTCGGATAGACATCGACAAGTGAACCTTCGCGCATGATCGCGATTCGGTGGCAGCGGCTTGTCAACTCGGTCATATCGGATGAGATGAGGACGACTCCGCTGCCCGCCTCGGTGAGCTGATCGATGAGTTCGTAGATTTGCTGTCGGGATCGCTCGTCCACGCCCTTGGTTGGCTGGTTGAGTACGAAGAGAACGCCCGGCTTTCGAAGCGCGCTCGCGAGCTTGATCTTCTGCTGGTCGCCCCCGGAGAGTTCTCCGATCCTGTCGTGTATGCTTGACGTCTTTACGCCCAAGGTCTTGACCAGTCGGATAACCTCGCCGAGGCGGCGCGCCTCGGACGCGAAGGACTGTTCCGGCGAGGCCTCATCCCCGATCACCGAGCTCGTCAGTGTGGCCTGTTCAGGGAGCGCGTCTTCGTCGTCTTCAGCAATGTTGACGATGCCGGCGCCGAGGGCTTCGTCAACGTCGGCGAACTCATGTTGGATTCCATTGAAGGTCAGCGTGCCCGAGTCGGGGCGGGCAGCGCCGCCGATGATCGTCGCGAGCTCGGTGACGCCTGAGCAGCGCAGTCCGGTGATCCCGACGACCTCACCGGTATAGATCGACAGCGAGGTTGGGGCGAGCGAGCCCGCACGGGTGACTCCGTCGAGGCGCATCAGCTCGGCACCGGTCTTGGGTTCTTTCGGACGGTGCTGTCGAGCGACCGGCTCTCCGAAGATTTCTTCAATCAGCGCCGCTCGTTTGGTCTCTCGGGGCACGAGCATGCGGTGCATTGCCCCGTCGCGGATGACAGCGATGCGGTCAGACAGGGACTGAAGCTCGTCGATCCGGTGAGAGATGTGAATGACCGACCGTCCCTGCCTCGCGAGCCGGGAAGCCAGTGCGTGGAACAGGGAAATCTCATGATCGTTGAAGCTTGCAGAGACCTCGTCGAGGAGGATGACCATCGTCTCTTCGCAGGCCAGACGCAGGATCTCCACGGTGGCCAGCTCAGCCGGAACCAGATCGTTAAGCCGATCGGTGGGGTTGATGTCCACCCCGTAGTCGGTGAGCAGATGGTCGGCTTCGGATTCCTTCGCCTTCAGATCAAGGGTGGACCGGAACGAGGTGCGGAAGATCGCTTCGGCCACAGACATGTCCTCGTCAATGCGGATGCGCTGCGGAACATAGCCGACGCCGATGGCTCGTGCCTCATCGATGCTGTCGGGAGCGTAGATCTCTCCGGCCAATGTGATCGAACCAGAGTCGGGTTTGATCTCACCTGAGAGTACCTTCATCGGGTCGACTTGCCGGCGCCGTTGGTTCCGACTACGCCCAGAATCTCCCCGCGGTAGAGGGTGAAGGTGAAGGAGTCCAGCGCTGTGCGGGAGCCGTAACTCACGCTCAGATTGCGGGCAGAAAGCATCGCTTCTGCGGGCAGCGCACCTGCATGACGGTCTCGGGTTTCGGTCGGTTGATCCGACGAGTCAATCTACCAGTTATGTTACCAGAACGTCAATGGGAGTCTTGGCGGTGAATTCCGGGCTCCCAGGCCCCTCTGTTGGCAGCTTGCGGACTTCTTTGTCGCCTCTCATAGCGGTCATTCGCCTCTGTCTCAACGATGCCGAACGATCGCGCTCATACCTGTTTTCGGAAAGGGAGTCGTGTGTCAATCGGTTTCGAATGCGGAAATGCAGGTGATCATTTTGGCATTCATGCGCAATTATTTCGGGTATTGCGGAGAGCCGCTCGCGTCTTGCGGGTCAAATGTACGGCAGGATCGAGGCGCTCGTTCCGACTCGAGGTGGTGGTGAACACATCGCCTTCGTGAAAGGACACGACCGTGTTGCTGTCGCCCTCGCCTGATTCTCGACGCTGGCAAGCTAGCACGATTCTTCGTTCATCTGCAGTCGCATCGCGTGCGACACCGCATTGCATGTGCGAACTAGCCGCAGCCGGGTATCTTGAGGTGTGTGTGTCGGGACTTGATTCGGAAATTCAGTGGCCTCCGGTCACGCGGTCAGCCCCTCACCTCCACTGGGCTTCTAGCTCTTTGTCGCCTAGTGCCGAGGGCCGTATAACTTTGAGGTTTCCTTCGGGCTCAGACCCTAGTGACGATACGTTTCCTAGTTCGTACTTTCGGTTCGGAGCTAACTCAATGCCGAAGCAGCAGTTCGGCATGAATATTTATGGCATCGCTGAATACGAATAGAGTCGCCCCCTCCAGCAAAGGGTGGGGGCGACTTTGCTCTGTTCGGATAGTGATGCCAGGCCTTATGCGGCGTCAAGTCAATCTGCAACGAGTCGAGCAATCACCAGCGGTTCCACTTTGCGCAGGGCTTGAAGCGTTGGCAGCACTGTTGCGCTGATGGTGATGACGAGAACGGCGAGGATTGTCGCGGTGAGGGTTGCCATCGGTGGAACGAATGCGTAAGTCATACCGGCTGATGGGAGTCCAACTGCCACGACGGCGAGGGCGCCTGCAGCCATCACCATGCCCAGCAGAGTGGCAGTAACCGTAATGATGACGGCTTCGAGAAGCGGGACGAAGATGCGTTGCCGGGGTGTCGCGCCCACGATTCCGATGAGAGCCAATTCCGCGTCACGTTGCCGGGACATCATGATCAGCGAACCCACTCCGCCGGCCAGAGAGATCATCAGCGGAAGGCCGAGGAATACCAGCAGAGATGCTGGCCCGCTGGCGGTGATTTCAATGTCGTACCCATTGGCGATGAGCGTGGCCTCTAGTGACCCCCAGATTGCGAGCATTCCCAGGAGGAGGCCGATCGTCATCATCACCGGGACCACTGACCGTGTTAACCGGCGGGCACGCGCGCTGACGGTGCGTCGGGCCAATTGCCAACTCGCGAAGGGCAACGGCAGCAGGCGCACCCAGGCTTTAGTCAGAGGTCCAATGAGAATTGGTGCGAGTAGTGCCAGCAACACGGCGAAGATGACGAGCACAGTCATGCTCAGCAGAATCAAGTTACTGACGGTCTCAGAGTTGGGTTCGGACGTGAACGCGGCGATCGAAGAATATGCAGCGATGAGGACAAGGGCGACGAGACCAGTGGTAATGCTGCGTCCGACCGTCATACGAATTGTGAGCCCGTCAGCCGTGTGTTCTCGAACGGCTTCCACCGGAGCGATCTTGCTGCTGCGGATGGCGTGTCGAATCCCGCCGAGAACTGCTACTGCGATAGCGCCGAGTGTTGTGGCAAGGATCGGCCACAGCGAGTACACCGGATCAGGTACCGGCATAGATGTTCCGGCCTGGGTACGTTCGAAAGCGAGGAAATTCAGAGCTGGCCGCAGGGCCGCCACGGCAAGAAGTGAACCGATTAGGGAGCTGACGAGACTGACAACGACGAGCTGAACGACGACGGTTCCTACGATCTGCGGGGGAGTCGCACCGTTGAGGGAGAGCCTCGCCAAGGCACCCCTGCGTGCATTGAGTGCCATATTGGTGGCGGTACCGATGACAACGATGCCCACGGCAATGCAGAACAGTAGATTCTGTGCAGGGGTGATGACGAAAGCTGCGGAGTCCAGTGGGTCAAGGTCTTGGACTTGCATGAACCGGATTCCCGCCACCATTGTCAGCACCGAGAGAACGAGTGCGAAATTGGTTGCAACGAACGCCAGGCTCACACCTATCCAGGTCGACCAGGAGCCCCGGAGCTCGGCGAGCTGGAGATGCCACATGAGTCATCCCTCCCGACGTTTGCTGGTCAGCTGGGCAAGAGTGTCGGCGACCTGGGCGGCTGTGTTGGGGCGAATCTCGTCGACGAGGTGCCCGTCCCCGAGGAACATTACCCGGTCACAGCGTGCAGCCACAGCCGGGTCGTGAGTGACGATGAGGACGGTACGCCCCGGTTTGCGAGCAACTTCGTTGAGTTTCGTCAGTACCAGTTCTCCCGACCTGCTGTCGAGCGCACCGGTTGGCTCATCGGCGAAGACAATCTCCGGAGCTAGCGCCAGGACACGGGCCAAAGCTGTGCGTTGCTGTTCACCACCAGACATCGAGGGAGGCTGAGCATCCACTCGGTGTCCGAGTCCAACCTCGTCCATCACCGTCAGGAGCTGTTCGCGAGGTGGTTTGCGGCCTTCCAGCAGGTAGGGCAATGCCACGTTCTCGTAGGCAGTCAACGTAGGTATGAGGTTGTAGGACTGGAAGACGAATCCAACGTTGCCGCGGCGCATTTTCGCCAGAGCTGTTCTGGACTGGGTTCCGAGATCCATGCCGTTGAGCCGAACCTGACCACTGCTGGGGTGGTCTAGTCCAGCTAGGCAGTACATGAGGGTTGATTTCCCTGAACCTGAAGGGCCCATGATCGCGACGAGTTCGTTGGAGTCGATCTGTAATGATATTTCGTGCAATATGGGCAGATCGCGGCCGTCGACTGTGAACGATTTGGACAGGCTTTGGGCTTCAATAGCAGGCCCAGTGGCGGTTCTGGGAGTGCTATTGAGTTGCGGGGCGTGTGTCATGGTATTCGTCTCTTGCTTCTTCCATAGTTGACGACGTTCGCCTAGTTAGAGGCTTCGACATCGGGTGATTTAAGAGTTATCAGCGGTCACCGGTGGCGACAATGGATCTTGAGGAAGAGTGGGCGAAAGTTAGGTCGGCATCGACGACCTGCCAAACATCGCGAAAGCGTTGAAACCTCGATCATGTCGAGACGGAGCAGTAGCACCGTGAACTCCATGCCGCGTGTGGGCCGTGATCAGTTGTAATTATTCGGTAAGAGTCAGCTACTCGTGCGGCGACGAATCCTGTGTAAGCACGGCTTGCTGAGCAACGGCCAACGCGGGGCCGTGCGCGGAGGGCACAGGTTTGCTGTGGGGGAGTTGAACTGACAACAGCCACTGTTCGTGGTGGGGGCCAGCGTGAAAGGTGCCACTGAGTAAGTCGACGCGTTCACGGATGCCACGCAAACCCATTCCATTGGACAGCTCACTTCGTCGAGGCCGTCGTGATAGTGCACTCGTTATTTTTAGGGATGCTTGAACTTCATCGACGTGGAGGCGGAAGTCGCAAGACGTTGCGATTGGGGCGTACCGGAGGATGTTGCTGGTAGCTTCTTGCATGGTTCTCACCGCGGTCTTGATCTGTGCCTGATTCAGATCATCCGCAGCCGGATCGAGGTCCAAATGCACGTCAAATCCAGCGTCGACAAGTTCTACACGCAGCTGCTGTGCCATCCGCGAAGGCGTCACCAGCGGACCGGTTGCCTGCGCTGACCGGAGCCCGTGGAGGAGAGCATCAAGTTCGAGGCGCGCTGAGTCGATATTGCGGCGCAGCTTTTCGATCACACCAATGAGTACTGTGCATTCGTCTGAGGCAGAACTGGCCATGATCATCATCGTGGTGATCGATAACTGGTGGGCAACAACGTCGTGGAGTTCCCGGGCCAAGGTCTGGCGTTCCTGAGTAATTGCACTGTCGCGTGATTTCGATGCCAACGCTACGGACGATTCTGCATTCGCTTCTTCTTCGGTGAGGGCGCGCCAACTGATTCCGATGAGGACACCGGCAATAGCGGCATACCCGTGGAACCATCCATGGCCGTCACCGTTGGTTGCTGAATCCTGGCCGCCAAGAGCATAAGAGACGAAGAAAGTGACCAGCCCCGCGACCGCCATCATTGTCGGAATGAGCAGTTTGGGGTGCTGCCGCGCCACGATGAGGCAGATGACTGCGGTCGGTAGTGCGCTCCAGAAGCCAACAGGTTGATCTATCGTGACTATAAAGACTGCTGTTGCGAGACAGACGAGGCAGAGAGCAATACCCAGAGGCTTTCGCCAAAGAGTCACCGCGACTGCGGTGCAGGCAGTGACTTGGACCAACGACGCCGAAGTGAACCCGCCGATGACGGGACCAAGTAGCCCCATCGCGATGGCGAGAACCTCCAAGCCAATACGCATTGCCGGTGCTAGTCGTTTAAGCGTCTCTTCGGAGAGACTGGTGGCTCGGGACTCAACGCTCGTAGTGTCGCGTAATGCGTGGAGGAGATGTCGTGTCTGTCCGAGTAGGTCACGACTCGTTTGGTCAAGGCTCGTGAGCATGGCGCGAAGCTCTACGAGTGGGCGGTCGGTGGGCTGAGCTGACAGCTTCTGGAGTTTCCTAAGTCCGAGCTCTAAGAGGGCTTGCAGGTCATCAGCGAGCCGCAGCCGTTCGGTCCGGCGAATGTGTTCCGCCTCTTGCTCGAGAGCCCGAGCATGGTGTCGCGACCGCTCGATCACACGGAAGGAGACTTCAGCAACGGAACCCATGAGGAGCCCCAATGCCACAAGAACAATGAGGAAGACTCCGACTTCGAAACCCCATCCGGGATGAGCAGTTGATGTCTCCCACGCGGCGAGGAACCCTACTAAGGCACCGCAGACGAAGCAGCCGATGCGCATCATCCAACCCCCGCGCAACCCGGCGATGACACCGACAAGTAGCCACAACAGGTGGTCACTACCGATGGATTGAACGGTCAGGGCTAACACGGTTGATAGAGCAACAAGTACTCCGCCAAGCCAATGTTTGCGCCACAGGAGCGCGGCAGCCGCAGACACTACGAGAATGCACTGAAAGAATGTCAACGGGACCAGTCTGACGCCGGTGGAGTCTGGACCGAGTCCGCTGCCGACGAGGGTACCGGCGACTTCAAGTACACAGACGCCGAGGGCCGCGATGCGTACTCCGTTGCCGACGCCGGAGAGCACGCTACCTGTCTTGCCGTTGAGTTGGTCGCGCAATGCCCCATCACCGTCTTGCGTTGGTCGAGGGCTTCCTCGACTAACTACTCTTGTGGATCAAGTTTAGCCGACCCATTTCGACCGTAACGGGATCACGGACGTAGACCAAAAGTCGTGGTCAGAAAGATACGTTGCTTGATCACTCGTTGCGAGGCAGAGTCAAGATTAATCTCCAATGCTGCCCGTCCGGGTCCAATTCGACATGTAGCCTGCCCCCTACGAGATCCGCGCGGGCCTTCAGCTGGGAGATGAACGCATGCGGTGGCGGCGGGAGCTGAGCCAGGGTAGACGCCGAACCGTTCTGGAATGAAAACCGGATCATGGACGAAGAAATGTCGGTAACCACTTGAGGCGGATCATCAATCGGCAGATGACGCTCGACGTGGTCCAAGGCCAGATTGATAGTAAGCACGAGGACGTAGCGAGAAATGATGTCGAGTCGGTCAGCCTCACGAGGCACCGCCACATGCACCTTGGTACGATGACGGTCTAATGTCACCTTCTTCTCACTCGCAGCGACGGTCAGCAGCCACAGGGCCGAGGTATTCAAATGTGGGGCTGGAGCGTCAACTGACCGTAACAACTTTTCGACGAGTCCCAATGCAGTCAACGCCTCTTGGGTGAGGCGCCGAATTTCTATGAGCACCCGAGGGCTGAGTCTCAGCGACCATCACCTGAAGGGCCACTGTCGACAAGCAATGTGTCACCGTGTCGTGGAGTTCTCTCATGATTGCGAGACGACCATCGCTACCCATCATGTGTCGGCCTCCTGGCCTATTTTCTGTCGTTGATGATGAGAGGATGTGTTTGGTGCAGGGAAGGCCACGTGTGGCAGTGTCGCGAGTTGAGGCCGCGGCTGATGAGGGGGAAGTCACCTGCAGAGCGGAAGAATTTTGCAGAACAAACTCTGAGGTTCCAGCGAAGTGACTTCCGATGCATGCGCCTCGGTTGCTACGGGGCCGAGAATGCTTCCCAATGCCAGCACTATTCCAACAGTAGTCACCGCGCAGTGCTTCATGATCTTCACTTTCTGAGGTTTCGGTTGTGTAGTAGTCAGCTTGGTCGACAGAGTGCTGTCTGCACCATTGACAACCGGCCAGGGGCGTATGGCTATTCGGCCATTCCTGAACCAAAAAAATTCCAATCTGAAATTCGGTTCACTACATCGGCTAGAATCTATTCATGTGTCGCAATCAATTGAGATACTGGTAGTCGACGACGACCCGCTTGTCCGTGCCTCCTACAGAGCCTTCTTCGACAACCAAGACGGCTTCGACATCGTTGGCGAAGCTCGCGAAGGTGCTGAAGGAATCGAGGCATACGGTCGTCTGTCTCCTGACCTGGCCCTCATGGATCTTCAGATGCCGGGAATCGCCGGCATCGAAGCGACCGCGGAGATTTGCCGGAAATGGCCGGACGCCTGCGTTCTGGCGATGACAACTTTCGGAACCAGCGATTACATCGTTCGTGCACTGCAAGCTGGAGCGGCCGGATATTTACTTAAAGATGTTGGTGGGCCGGGTCTGCTGGCTGGAATTCGACAGGCAATGAACGGAGACATGCCGCTCTCGGGGAGGGTCCGGCGCGAACTGGTAGAAGTAGTGGCCGAGGAACGTACTGGCCTATCTGCGAAGCCAGCTGACGTTGGATTGACAGAGCGTGAGGAAGAGTTGCTGGTGTGGGTGGCGCAAGGACTGACGAATCAGCAGATTGGGGCGAGAATGTTCGTCTCTGAAGGGTCAGTCAAGCAGTACTTGCTCAATGTTGGACGTAAGCTTCAAACGCGTTCCCGGACGAGCATTGTCGTTCGTTCCATCCAGTTGGGCCTCATTGACCCGTTTGAACTACCTTCGAGCGACGACTAGGTTCCATACGCCCAAGGGCCTAGGCAGCGGCAGGTGAGCTCACCGCAGGTCTGATGCAGTGAAGTTCATGAGTGGCGACGGTGATGCTGACTCGCATGGCCGCGTAGCCCTGACACGAACGGGTGAGGACTTCAACGGCGTTTGAAGAAGCGGCCAATGAACCCGGAATCGTTGGTTGATCGTTGCATGAGTGTCGTCGAGTCGAAGTCTGACTCCACTCCGGAGAGCGTTTGAACGAGGTGATTGCCAGCTGCGATGAGATTGTCAGGGTCATTGAACAGGTGACGCGGTAGTCGGCCAATTGATGATGTGTAGGTCTCCCCGGAGAGCGCTTCCAACGCTGACAGGGATTCCACCGCAGAGTCAGGGTCATCGATGAGGTATGGCCAGTCTTTGGTGACTATTCCGGAGTAGTTTTCGGTGAAGTTGGTGGGGTCGATGTAAGAGGCGACTCCAAAAGCGTGGAGAAGTGTCCGGTAGGCGATTCGTTCGTCGCAGTCTTCATCAATTCGGCACGGGGTTGTGCTGAATGGTCCACGACGCCACTCAACTTCCGCCGGGACGCACGGGACCTCTAGCGCGGCGAGTGCGGCAAGGCGGTGGTTGCCGTTGCCGTTGATGCGGAATATGTCGCCGAGTGGCGATTCGTAGCCGTCAACATTGATTCGTAAGAATCTATCGTTAATGATCGAACCGTCCGAACCGATTCCGAGCAATTCTTGAAGACCACGTTCTTCGCCACGCTCATTGGCGATACGTTGAGCAAATTCTGCGATACCGGTGATGCGGTCAGGGGAGCGGCCACGTTCGGATTGATGATCGTAGTACGCGCGGTCGCTTGCGTCATGAATGAACGACTGTGTCCCAGGTTCCTTGAGGAGCGCTCTGTTTGGGTTGATCCAGCTCCATTCGACGTCCTGTTCAGGCAGTCCCGCATATAGTTGTCCGAATGATTCATCAGGCAGATACGGTCGCGGGCGGGAAGCGAAAAGAGTGATTCTCTTCGTGAGCTCGTCGACGTCGGGAACTTTCATGCTCTGGAGATGCTTGATGAGCAAGGTATGAGCGGTTCGTGCAGGGGGGTGCCCCTATATTTTTTGTAGGTCCTGAAAGGGATCTGGTCGCTGGTCCTGGTATGGCTTTCTTTCCCTGTCATTGATGATCCGGGGGGTGTTGTCGCCAGGAGTCCAGGGCGCGCGTTGACTGCTGATAGGGGCTTGGCCCAACACTGTTGAGGTCTCGTCGTAACGTGGGTGCCAGCATCGGGTGTCGTGACTATTCCCGCGGCCGTTTCTTCGATGGTCAAGGGGGACTGTCATGGATGTTGGGTATGCGGTTTGGTTTGGTCTTGATGTGGGAAAGATGAAGCGTCCTGGGTTTAGTTCCTACCTTAGGTAAGGAAGGATTGAACTATGCCTAGAAAGTATTCCGTCGAGTTCAAGGAGAAGGCGGTTCATCAGATCATCGAAATGGTCCGTTTGGAGTCTTGC